>JAQWSU010000001.1 GCA_029243025.1 Pirellulaceae bacterium
CAGCGGTTTGTTCTTTCCTATCGAAAAAGAAGATGAGCTATGGGCTAAGCATGAGCGATCCTTCTTGCTCTCATTGCCGGACGCGCCGTCCGGATTAGCCACCCGAACAGCCAGAGATGTACCATTTAATGAAATTAAATCGCTTAGAGTCAAAATCAGCGACCTGAAGAAGATCCAACGGCTGAAACAACACACGTCAGCCGCACACCGACGCGAAGCCGTTCGCGAAATTATTGATGGGTGCACAGACGACGACTTCGATCTCCAGTTAAAGGAGGCGGTCAAAGACTTATATCTTGAAACCGAGACCAGCAACGACAAATGGAATACCCAAGTCCAATCAGTCTACAAGAAACTAGAAGATATCGTTTCAAACACCGTATCGAAATGGCGAAAACTAACACGAAAAAGATCTGTAGGCGGTCGTGCATACAACCCCCAAAAGTCATTCTGGTCGATTGCCTATTTGGAGGAAGTGAGACGGTTACTGAAAAGTTGGAGCTTCCGCGCTCGTGAAGCCCGCCAAGTCAATCGAGCAAATCGACAATCCCAAGGTGTGTTCGCTTCCCGCCTCCTAGACCATATCAACAACTTGAAACGCGATAGGGTGAAAACTGGAGCAGACTTAGTTATCCAGGCGGCGAGGGGGTATGTGCCGTCCGAATCAGAAGGCTGGGAAGAGAAACATCGTCCTTGCCACGTCCTGTTGTTTGAAGACTTGTTGCGATACCGATTTGCACAAGACCGGTCAAAGAAAGAGAACAATCGCCTTATGAAATGGTGTCATCGGGAAATTCGCCACGAGACAGAAATGCAGGCAGAAATTTACGACATTAGGGTCAGCGACATCGAAGCAGGCTTCAGTAGCCAGTATCACGGTGCGTCTGGAGCCGTCGGCTGCCGAACGATAGTTCTTACCGACGATCTTATTGACCGACAAAAATCAACTATTGAAAAAATGGGGAAAGAACTCTCGCTGAAGGTTTTGAAAAATGGCGTGCGAATACCATGGTACGGCGGTCCCGATTTCACAACACTTAATGCAGCTGGTAACGCAATCAGCACACACGCAGATATCAACGCTGCACAAATGCTTCAAAGAAGGTTCTGGCATTTAAGTGGCGAAGCTTACCGTATACGCGTGGTGGAGGTGGAGGTGGATGGCCAAAAGTACTTGTACCCATCCAGCAAAGGGAAACGAGTCTTGGGGGCCCTGAAAGCAATCACAAAAACAGAAAACGGGTATTCACGATTCCATAAAGCGGACGGTGACTTCTACCAGATAGAATCAATCAAAAAAACACAATGGGAACATGATATAAAAGGACAGGAGAACAAGGCTGAGGCGAGTGAAGATGACGATCTGGCCGTGGTGGAATTCCTGGCAAAGAACGAAGCTGTCTTATTTCGAGACCCATCCGGTCACATTCACCCAAAGAATGAGTGGTACAAACAAAAGGATTTTTGGCGAGAGACTAGAGCAAAAATCGGACGTGCTCTCCAGCCCCCAAGTTGACATCCCACTGGGCCGAAGTTAAGTTCTGTAGCGAGAGTCTATAGGGTTCTCAACTACCAGCAGGAAGTGCCCCGTAGTGGCCTACTATACAGTCACTTACCACCTCTGGGATTTTTTCAGTTCGTTTTTCAAATGCCGTTCGTGGCTGCGAGAAGTTAGGCGCCCGCAAATTGACCGGGCCCTCTCGCATTTGCGATAACTGACTTAGAGAGTATGACTTGCGTTTCGAATGGAATAGTTAATTGCGACAGTGAGCCGGCTTTTCCGGACCTGGCCAGTGAGGTTCTCGCAAGGTGCACCCTAAAGCGTTACCGCTGTGGACATTACACTCACAGGGTCACATTGGCTAAAACGTTCTGAAAGCATTGGCACCGATCTTATGCTTCATCGCAATCGCCTTCAGATCCGGGTCACATTGCCTTGATGTTGACTTCGAGCAACTGAAGGACCTGTGGTCTTGTTCTGGGGAGGCAAAAGATCTGGCCTTCGATCTTGAATACGAGACAGTAACCGGTGCTTCTCGCATTTTCCAGAACTTGTACAACCATCGTCTAGACGAGAAGTGGTACGTCAACCACGGTCGAGCCGACAACTACGGCAAGGACGCATACAACTTGGCCATGCGTCTGCATCGCTATCTGAACTGACTCGCAGCACCGGGGGCCCGGCTAGCCCCCCAACCGAGCTAGCTCTATCAGGGGGCTAGCTTTTCTTTTTCTATCTTTCAGACGATAACGAATTCGAAGGTACGCACACACAGGGGAAACAAATGATCCGACAACAAGTTCCAGATACAATGACTACCGCATCTCTAGCTGTCCGCCAGAATGGGATGTATCAGGTCCGTTGGGTTGATCAACGCACTGGCAAACAGAGACGACTGTCCGCCAAGACCCGTAAGCTCAACGAAGCTAAGAGGTTTCTGACAGAGTGCCAGTACAAACTTGATCTGGACATCGATCCTGCTCATGTTGGCACCATAGGCCATAGTGAGATGCCGTGGAACGACTTCTTCGAAGAATGGATGCGGCTGAAGCTGTCTACCTTCACTCACCGTAACCAACAAACTGAGTTGAGCAGAATCGCAATAGCGACATCAATCATCAGGCCGCCAACCTTAGTGTTCATGTCCAAGCGGAAGACGCTAATCCAGCTGGCCGACGAACTGGCGGCAACCAGAACGCCAGTTACAGCCCGCAGCTATATGAGAAGCGTTGTTTCAATGCTCAACTGGGGATTCCACAGATCGTATCTCGATGCGAAGGTCTCAGCTGTTCCGATCAAGGTGCCAACACCAGACAAGGGTCGACCGCTAAGCGAAGATGAGCAAGAGTTGTACATAGCAACAGCTCGGGAGGTCTGCAGCCAAGATCCTGCTGGGTGGGAGCACCTCATTCGCGGGCTGCTTGCAAGTGGACTCCGTCTCGGCGAATCAATGTCTCTATCCTACGATCGTGGTGCTGACATCCGAATCGATGGGGATAGCATACGGTTCAGTGGCAGAGTACAGAAAAACAAACGCCTGCAAATCATCCCCATGCTGCCGGCCATGATCAAGCTGCTCAATCCCGAAGGGAAAGGCTTTGTATTCAATCCGCTGAACCGTCGTGGTCATCGTTGTGCACCTGGAACCGTTCAGAACTGGCTCGCTCGCATTGGGAAAGAATCAGGCATCGAAGTAAATGACCGAGGTAGATTTGTTTCCGCACATGATTTGCGTCGGACCTACGCTCAGTCCTTAGCATCGGCAGGCGTGGCAGTTCATGATGTCCAATTCGTGATGCGTCATGCGTCAATCAAAACGACCCAAGAGTACTACTTACGACCGGATTCAGAGGTTGTTGGAAGCCGAATCAGGGAACAGTTAGGGAACACCCGAAGCTAAAACAGCTTGACCATTGCGTTTATGTTATGATCATCAGTCATGCAACGCTGGCGACTGAATTTTGTGACAGGAGACGCATGCTGGGAAGCAGATACCGAACGAGAAAGCACAAACACCAAACGGCAGGGAACAGACAAATCAGCAAATGGTCACAGAAGAATCACTCACCAGTTCGCGCTGAGCAAGGAAGCCTGTTGATGTGGTCATCAGTCAATGATCTTGCATCCCTTGTGTCCAACGAACAGTCGTTTTACAGCGGTCACCGCTAAATCAAAAACATGCTCTTTCGCAACCGAGAATCGACCAAGTTAAAACGCACCAAGCCACACTTCGAAGAACTCAACTTATGGCGAGTTCTGGCTGTGGCACCCGATCTCTCCATCACCGAACTGATGGCTGCCAAGGATCGTGGGTTGATTGATCAAAACGGAAATACGCCCGACGAGATCGAAATGTTAAATAATTCTGCCGACCAACGCTGCACAGGAAACAGCAATAACCAGGCTATTTTTAATTGGAATTATTTTAATGCTGCGACTCCACGGACAGCGTCAACAGGCGTAAAATGACAAGCAGACTCAAATCGTCGAGATTTTCAGCTGCGTCAAAACGGGATACCCTCATGAAGCATAACCTCTTCACATGGACGATTCGCGTCATCGTGGCTCATCTGATATTGGTTGGGAACTTACCGGATGTCATCCAAGCCGACTCGCCGAATGCAAATCGATTGACTTACCTTGACGATTTCTGCAACCCCTATTGGCCCGGCTTGGACATGCCCAAGTTGATCACCCCTCAATGGGTCGGCGATAAAAATGTCGAGTGCGTGGTCACCATTGGTATCGACGACATGCGAGACCCGGCACCTTACGAGTCGTATTTACGTCCAATCCTCGAACGACTCAAACAGGTTGATGGGCGCGCGCCGGCCAGCATTCTGACCAACAGCATCAACCCTGAACACCCGCAGCTTGCGACTTGGCTCGAAGAAGGTCTCTCTCTCGAAACGCACACAGCCGATCATCCTTGCCCTTGCCTGCAGGGCGGTCGTTTCGAAACGGCCAAAAGCACCTATGATCGGTGCGTCGACCAGCTCGCCTCTGTGCCGGGCAATCACCCGGTAACGTTTCGCTTTCCTTGTATGGATTCGATGAATACCCCCAGCCCACGGGGCTTTGCGGAAATCATCAATCGCATGACGCCGCAAGGAAATTTTTTACAGATGAGTAGCTCGGTCTGCCAACTGTTCACGCCGGATGATCCGGCTCTTCCCCGAGATCTGGTTTTCAATGAAGACGGCCAGGATCGATTTGCTCGCTATCTGCCGTTCGCTTCTTTCGTCAATAAGATCGAGAACTATCCCTATCCCTACGTGATTGGACAAATCTGCTGGGAATTCCCCTGCATGGTTCCGGATGACTGGCAAGGACAAAATCTGCAGGGTAATGCGAATCGCCAAACGGCTATCGACTATCAGGCCGCCATCGACGCTGCCGTCCATAAGCAGGGCGTCGCGAACCTGGTCTGCCATCCCAACGATTGGATCGGTAATCAGTTGCTCTTCAATGTTGTCGATGAGACGCTCAACAAACATGGCAAACGCGTCATTTTCCTCAATTTCCGTGAGGCGCTTGAACGAATCAACAAGAACCTCTTGTCGGGTCAAAGCATTCGAGCTGCGGACGGCGGCGATAACGGCGTCCGAATACTCGACCTCAACAACGACGGCTATCTGGATGTTGTCATTGGCAATGATCAACTCCGGCAAACGCGGGTCTGGCTTCCGGAACAGCGTAAGTGGCTCGAGACTGAATTTCCTGCACAAAACATCAAAGGGACTGGCGAGCAGCGGTACGACGGGGGAGTGCGGTTTGGCATTTTCCGTGAAGACGGCGCCGCCAGCATGATGGTGCTTAATGAGTCGGAACGAGCAGTATGGCACTTTCACAATGATCGCTGGAAACGTGATGACGATATGCTGCAAGGTTTGGAGATTGACGGCCAGCCGATCTTGGTTGTCAACCAACAAGGTCGGGACCGTGGATTCCGCCTCCGCGACGCAGATGGTGACGGCTGCTGTGAAGTGATCGTTGGCAATCCAGACCAACAGGAGATGCTGCGTTGGAACGCGGATGAAAAGATCTGGCAATCCACCGCGCCGCTGCCTGAGCCCATCGTCGATGCATTAGGACGTGACGCCGGACTGCGATTTGTCGATCTTGATCGAGACGGACATGAAGACTTGCTATTCTCAAACGAACGCCGTTACGCAATCTACATCTATTCCGAGCAGGACTTGGGTTGGACCAACCGCGTTCTGGCAGACTCACGTCGCAATGGCGAAGCGGTCCCCATGGTCGTGCGAAACGGAACGAATAACGGTGCCTGGTTTGCCAACGACCACATGTGGATTCAGAACGAAGACACGAATCGATTATCTGACGGCGTCGACCGGCGTTCATTCGATCAATTGCTAGGTGATTTTCAGTCGCCCCCACGGTCGCCATCTGATGGATTACGATCCCTCCGAACTCGACCCGGCTTTGAGGTCGAATTGGTCGCCGCGGAACCTCTGGTGAAAGATCCCATCGCCTTCGACTGGGGACCCGATGGACGCCTGTGGGTCGTCGAAATGGCCGACTATCCACTCGGGATCGCGGGCAAAGAAAGCGGGGGAGGGCGGATCCGTTTCCTTGAAGATACGGACGGTGACGGGCAATATGACAAGTCGACAATTTTTCTGGATGGTATTCCGTTCCCAACGGGTGTAATGCCTTGGCGCGATGGCGTGTTGATCAGTGCGGCACCCGATATTTTCTTTGCTGCCGATACGGACGGCGACGGGCAAGCCGATCGACGCGAAATCCTTTACCACGGATTTATTGAAGGCAACCAACAACATCGCGTGAACGGATTCGAATGGGGTCTCGACAACTGGGTTTATGTCGCCAATGGTGACAGTGGAGGCACCGTAACGTCGAAAAAAACAGGAACGACGGTCGACATCAGTGGGCGGGATCTACGGATTCGACCCGACAGTGGGGTCATCGATCTGCAGTCTGGCTTCACACAATTTGGACGCCATCGCGACGACTGGGGCAACTGGTTCGGATGCAGCAACAGCTTACCTTTGAGACACTACGTCCTGGCTGACCATTATTTGAGACGGAATCCGCATGCGCGACCTCCGACACCACATCGCGACATCGTCGTCACTGGAAATGCACAAGTGTTTCCCCTCTCTCGCATCCTCAGTCATTGGGAAGGCTACCGTTCGCCTGGCATTGGCGAACCGCATCGTTTCACGTCGGCCTGCAGCACAATGCCCTACCGAGATCAACTATTCGGCCCGGATTTCTACCAAAACACCTACACGTGTGAACCGATCCATAATCTCGTCCATCGTCGCCGCCTCATTCAGACAGGTATCAGCTTTGCGAGTGAGCGGGACGACGACGAAACAAAAAGCGAGTTCCTGGCCTCGACTGACAGCTGGTTTCGTCCAACGATGGCAAAACCCGGCCCAGACGGTGCCCTCTGGATTGCTGATATGTATCGCTTGGTGATCGAGCACACCCAATACATCGACGACCAACGTGAAAAAGAGCTTGACCTGCGGGCCGGCGAAGATCGGGGACGGATCTACCGCGTTTATCCGCGCGGCGAAAAACTTCGTACGATTCCCAAACTGGAACAACTCGAAACTGAAGCCCTCGTCGCGAAGCTTGACAGTCCAAGTGGGTGGCAACGAGATACCGTGCAGCGATTGCTGATTCATCGTGCTGATCCAGCAGCGATCACACCTTTGCGACAAATGCTGAAAAACGATGAACGCCCCCTAGCTCGACTGCACGCACTATGCACGCTGGACGGACTTGACGGCGCGAATACTGAAACCCTGATTGCGGCGCTTTCCGACTCACATCCAGCCGTTCAGCGCCATGCCGTTCGGGTTTCCGAAAAACGACTCGCAGCCTCTCCGCAACTCACCAAACAATTGATCGAAATGGCCTCAAGGAGCGTTACTGCTAATCCCAATCAAACGGGTGGCGACGCACAGCTTCAGCTTCAATTAGCCTACTCGCTTGGCATCTCGACCGATCCCGAAGCAGGCAAGGTACTGGGTCGCCTGGCGATGGCCGAAGACAGTGATCAATACCTGCGCGCGGCTGTCATTAGCTCTCTCAACGAACTCAACCTGCCGTTGGTTCTTGCAGAGGTGACCAAAACAGGTTTGCAGCAGGAACAAAGTCGCGCATTCTTCAGTGACCTGCTCGAGTTAGCGGCCGCTTTCAAGAGCGAAGATGCGATTGAAGAAGCGATTCGCCAGATCAGTCGGAACGATTCGACCGACGACATCGCAGCATGGCAATTCGGCGCGATGGCCAGTCTCCTGGCAGGCCTGGGCAACAACGCTTCGCCAGATGCACCCTTACTCGCCACCGTCACCGATCGCATCCATTCATTCCGTGAACAGGCCAAAATGGTCGCAGCCGATCCGAATGCCCCGCTGCCTTTGCGTCACGACGCCGTTCGCCTATTGGGTCGCTCGCATCGATGGGCCGCGCCGGAAGACGTCCAACGATTGGCCGATTTGCTGGAACCGACGCATGCCGATTCGCTTCAAAGGGTCGCTCTCGAAGCGCTCTCCTACGGCGACGACGCGGAAATTGCCAGCTCGATCCTTGGCAGGATTCCTTCGATGAGTCCCGCCCTACGGGCACAATCGCTCGATCAATTATTGAGTCGCACCGTTTGGATCGAGTTACTGTTAAACGAAGTAGCGGCCAACCGTCTGCCGGCTGGAGAAATCGGTACCATTTTCCAGACTCGACTACTCACGCATCAGGACGAATCACTGCGCAAACAAGCCGAATCTGTGTTTGTTGTGGTCAACAACGATCGGCAGGCCGTGATTAACGCCTATCGCCCTAGTCTGGTTGCCAAAGGAAACTCTGCCCGCGGTGAGTTGCTGTTCGCGAAGCAATGCGGATCGTGCCACCGGATCGGGCAAGTCGGAAAAGAAGTGGGGCCGGACCTGACTGCGATCACAGACCGATCTCCCGCAACGCTGTTAACAGCAGTCCTGGATCCAAACCGATCCGTGGAAGACAAATATCGTGGCTATTCGGTTTTGACAGATGACGGCCGTGTTCAAACTGGGATCATTCCCGCCGAAACGAGCACGACGATTACACTCAAGAATGCTCAGGGTGAAGAATCAGTCATTCTGCGCAGCGAAATCGATTCACTCCGAAGTACAGGGCTCTCGTTAATGCCCACGGGCTTGGAAAAAGAAATCGATAAAAACCAGATGGCAGATCTACTCAGTTTTCTTGGGTCACTGCGGCCTGCGCCAAAATCATTCGAAGGCAATCAGCCGCAGCAAGTGAAGCAAGGCACAGACGGAACGATCGAACTGACCGCCGCCGACTGTCGCATCTACGGTGACTCTCTTGTCTTCGAATCACGCTATGGCAATCTTGGGTTCTGGCAAAGTGCGACCGACGTCGCAGAATGGCTTGTCGAAGTTTCGCGAGCGGGCAGCTATGACGTGATTATCGATTATGCCTGCGATAGCTCAACAGCAAACAACACCTACGCGCTCACGATCGGACTGGAAGAATTGGTCGGCAAAGTAGAAGGCACAGGGACCTGGGATGACTACAGGACGACAACCATCGGTCAGGTTACCCTCAACACTGGCCCTCAACATCTTGTCTTCCGACCTGAACAGGCGCCAGCCGGCTGCTTGATCGATTTACGCGCGGTAATTCTCAAACCCACGAATGGCAATTCCGAATCTTGCCAAGAACCATCTGCTACGACATCACTCGATCCTGACAAATAACCCATCCGCAAAAAATCGCCTGCCGAACGATCAAGCAAGCGATTACGGTATCATCCGACGCCGCCTGCCTGGCGATCGTCATCTGCTAAAATCAATCAGTAACGAATGGTGGCCAGTGCCGGCAAAGCCAGCACAATATAATCCATGTCGACATACTTTATGATCGCACCGTTCAGAAGTCCCATTCGATTGTCGGAAAGAGATTCGGAATTCGACAAAGCGAACAGGCGATTCGGGAGGCCAGTATGGCCAGTACAGCCGCGTTGATTTTTCTGTCTGCAATCCTCAGCATTGGACTCACGATCTGGGGGCTGTTTAATCGGAAACGATCCATTCTCTGTGCAATTGGCGGATTGATCACAACGCTCGGCGCAGCCTTGGGCACATTATATGCTTGGGGTGAATCACGCTCCGTCCCCTGGACGACCGGCTACTTGGTTTTTGTTTTCCTTGGCCTACTCTGCATCATTCGACAGATCTTGCTAACCCAACCATCGAAAGACCAAGCTAAACTGCCGACAAAAATGGACGGCTAAGGTCATGGCAAAAAACACACCAAATATTGCACCTACGGATTCCAGGAGATCTGGATGATGGCACGATGCATGTCGTTCACTTCGTCCATGCTGTTGCTGGCGTTAGCATCCGGCCCGTTAATCGCAGCTGCCCCACCGAATATTTTACTCATCAGCTGCGACAATTTGGGCTATGGTGACCTACCTTGCTACAACCCGGCCTCCGACATCCGTGCTCCTCATCTTGATCGCCTGGCCTCACAGGGAGCTCGCCTGACCAGTTTTTACACGGCGTCACCCACTTGCACCGTCTCCCGCGCCTGTTTACTGACCGGTCGCATCCCGCAACGCCACGGTTTACTTGACCAATTAGCAGGCGTGGCCGGCAACTACGGCATCGGCTTACGTCACCAGGAAATACTTTTGCCGCAGTTTTTAAAGCAATCTGCCACACCCTACGTGACAGGCTGCTTCGGCAAATGGAATATTGGGTTCGCGGCCGGCTCCCGGCCCACCGAGCGAGGTTTTGACGAGTTCGTTGGACATGCTTCGGGCAACCTAGATTACTACCAACACAATTATCGCGAACGGCACGATCTCTATCACGGCACGGAAGAACTTCATCGTGAGGGTGAGTATGTCACCGAGATTTTCTCCAAAGCGGCCGTCGATTTTCTGACTCGTCATCGCCGCACTCAGGACAACACAAGCGGACGTCCTTGGTTCTGTTACCTGCCGTTCAACGCGCCCCATTTCCCGACGGCGAAAAACAAACGAAAAGGGCAACCCAACATCTGGCAAGCGCCTGATGATGCCTTCCACGCAATCCAGCTTTCTCCCAATGAGACAGATCCGCGGCGACGCTACCGGGCCGTCGTATTCGCCCTGGACCGCGCGATTGGCCAAGTTCTCCAGGCACTGGAACAGACGGACCAAACCGAGAACACCTTTGTCTTTTTCATGTCGGACAATGGAGCTTTTTGCTTGGATCGTCGTGGACTGGACGTAGGCATCAACGATCCACTACGAAGCGGAGGTGTGACCACTTGGGAAGGTGGGCTACGCGTCGCCGCAATCGCCCGTTGGCCGGGACATATCCCGGCAGGATCACTCATCGCCGAACCGTTCTGGTCGCCCGACATCTTGATTGCCTGTGCGCAACTATCCAGTATCTCCTTGCCTCGAAACATCACCTTCGACGGTAAGAATCCGCTACCCGTGCTGACCGCCAAAGGGCGGTCACCGCACGAGTCATTCTTTTTTGAGTACCGTCAATATGCGGCACTCCGCAAAGGTGATTGGAAGATCGTTCGTGAGCAGCCCGATCGCCCCTGGCAACTCTTCAACCTGAAAGATGACGTGACTGAGTCAAAGGATCTCGCTCGCAATCGTCCGGACAAAGTCGCGGATCTCAACAAGCTTTTCCAAGCCTGGAAAAAAGAAACCTAACACCGAGACCAACCCTCTCAGGCGATTCACTGTTTTTGAAAACGCGCCTGAGCGGCAGCGGGCCTAAAGCGATTCGGCAACCGCAAATTGGACAATTTACTGCAAACTCTGCGAGCGTTTGGGCGCGCGAAAACTTGCTATGGCCGATTCACTGTGCAAAACTACATCGATGAACATTTATCGATTCTTGACCCTCACGTTGTTACTGTTTACCAACACGATCCTGTTTAGCAACACGGCATTTGGCGCTAAACCGCTCGCGACAGTTTCTGGTACGATCGCGGATGCAGCCACGCAGGAATCCCTGCCCGCCCGCGTTCACGTGCGCGACGACAAGGGACGTTGGCACCTGATTCACTCTGACGGAGGCGATCAGGTTCACTACCGCCGTGAAGTTGCCCGACTACCGAACAGTCCTGAAGTTCACACGACGTTGTCCGCGCATCCCTTTCGTGTGCAATTGCCGCCAGGCCGGTATACGTTTCGTGTGGAACGGGGCAAAGAATACTTACCCATTGTCCGCACGATCGATGTGGCTGATCAACCGGTACAGCTGAAATTTTCATTGCAGCGATGGATCAACATGAGCCAACGCGGATGGTATTCCGGCGATACCCACGTGCACCGGTCACTGGATGAACTGCCTAATGTCGTGATGGCCGAAGACATTAACGTCGCGTTGCCGCTATCGAATTGGGTAACGAAGTCAGATACGGCACCTAGCCAAGGTGATCGATCTGTGGCCACGGAGTTAAAACCCCGCCTAATCCGCGTCGACGACACTCACGTGATTTACCCAATGAACACGGAATATGAAATCTTTTACGTAGGCGATCGCAGCCACACGCTAGGTGCGGTCTTTGTGCTCAATCACAAACGCCCACTTACGATCGGCGCGCCACCGGTCCAACCCATCGCCCAATGGGCGCGAGAAGATGGGGCACTCCTGGATCTGGACAAACATTCATGGCCCTGGTCGCTGATGTTAGTGCCCGTCATGAAAGTTGACCTGTTCGAACTCTCGAATAATCACGTTTGGCAAACCCCATTTGGTTTCCACGACTGGACCGTCGAGATGGTGCCGCCTTACATGGAACTTGAGCGAACGGAGGATGGTCAGGGCCTGACGGAATGGGGCTGGATTAACTACGGATTTCAAACCTACTATGCCCTACTCAATTCAGGATATCGTTTGCGCGTGTCTGCCGGCACCGCATCCGGAGTTCATCCTGTCCAACTTGGGTTTGGCCGAGTATACGTGCATCTACCTGATGGTTTTGGTTACGAAGACTGGATGCAGGGTTTGGACGCCGGTCGTAGCTTTGTCTCGACCGGACCGATGTTGGAAACCCGATTTGGCGACTACCACGCAGGTGAAACAATCTCACCGCCTGACTCAACGGCGTACGCACTCAAAATTGTCTCAACAGCGACCAGTCGAAAACCCTTGGATCGTATCGAAATCGTCATGAACGGTGATGTAATTCGAACCCTATCACCCGAAAATCGCCTATCGAAAACGGGAGCCTTTGTCACCAACGTCACAGAAACCATCAACTTAGATTCGTCGGCTTGGTGTGCCGTCCGATGTTTTGAAGCAGATCCCAAGGGGCGGATTCGCTTTGCACATACCAACCCCGTGCACGTGCTGCTTCCCGACAAACCGCTACGTCCGAAGAAGGTAGAAGTACAAAGTTTGATTGATCGGATGCAGGCCGAGTTAATCCGAAATCGTGACGTGATTGGACCCGTAGCACTCGACGAATATCGCCAAGCAATGTCGGCTTTCCAAGCACTGCTGAAATCGGCTCGTTGAATTCGTCATTCGAAAGCGTCGTTCATCCAAGATGCTGCCGATACCAACACCCCAAACACCCAAACTAACGGCATGAAAGTGGTTACTTCCAGAAGCAGCCGGATTGCCGCAATCAAAAAGCGAGTTCAGCTCGTGAGACGAAACCCGATTCGATTTCTAACGCGATGGCTGTTATTCTTTCGTCGACAACAAGAACCGAATGGAACGCAGATTCCGGTAAAGAAACTCATCCTATGCAGGCATTGCAAACAACGTATCTTGCTTGTTTGACGCTCGTTCTCGCTACGACATCTTGCCCGATTATCGCGGAGGAAACGAAGCGTCCTACTCATGTATTATTGATCGCGATCGATGATCTGCGACCTGCGTTGGGCTGTTACGGTGATCCGGTCGCTCAAACACCGAACATTGACCGTTTGGCCAGTCGCGGAACCGTTTTCAAGCGAGCCTATTGTCAGCAAGCTGTATGCAGCCCATCCAGGCTTTCGCTGCTAACGGGCCGCAGACCCGATACGATCCGAGTTTGGGATCTTCGCACTCATTTCCGCGACGCGGTTCCCGAAGTGATAACACTTCCACAACATTTCAAAAACAACGGCTACCACACCCAAAGTCTGGGTAAGATTTATCACGGCAGCGGCGCCCCGTCCAAAGACCCACCGTCGTGGTCGGCACAACCAGCGTATGATTTCGTCCGCGACCCAAATTTGCGATATGTTTTACCAAGCAATCTAGCGGGCAAAGGTCTCAAACGTTCATCCACCGAATCTGCAGAAGTAGCGGATGACGCCTACATCGATGGTATTGTCTGTCAAGCAGCGATTCGCTCACTTGCTGAACGAGGCACCTCAGAGCAACCATTCTTTCTGGCCGTTGGTTTTCGCAAACCGCATCTGCCGTTCTGTGCGCCTCGGAAATACTGGGATTTATATGACCGTGCGGATATTCCGCTACCCGCAAATGCCGATACCCCACAACATGCTCCTGAACTGGCTACGCGTAGCTGGAAAGAACTGGAAGGGTACAGCGATATCCCCGCTAATGGAAAAATCTCGCCCGAAAAAATCCGCGAACTACGCCATGGGTATTACGCCTGCGTCAGTTATGTCGATGCGTTGGTAGGCCAATTATTGGATCAACTAACAACTTTGAATCTTGCTGAAAACACCCTTGTCGTACTCTGTGGAGATCACGGTTATCACCTGGGTGAACAAGGGCTTTGGACAAAGGCCAACAACTATGAGCTTTCCACGCGCGTACCTCTCATTTTGGCCGTACCAGGACAAACTCCGAGAGGCAACGTCACCAATGAGCTTGTTGAAATGGTCGACCTCTATCCAACGCTGACCGACATTTGCAAGCTAGAATCGCCCGACGGCCTCGAGGGGATCAGCTTCCAACCCTTGTTAAACAAACCGAATCGACCATGGAAGCAGGCTGTCTTCAGCCAGTACCCACGTGCACGCAAGGGCCATCGACATCAAGGACATGGTGACATCATGGGCTATGCAATGCGCACACGCCGTTACCGGTATGTGGAATGGCGTGAATGGGATACGAACCAGGTCCTGACCCGTGAACTGTATGACCACGATGCTGATCCTCACGAAACGCAAAACGTGGCGATGCAGCCGAAATATGCGAAAGAAATCTTAGAGCTTGCTGACATACTAGATCGAGGGTGGAAATCAGCTCAACCAAGGCCGGTAGAAAAAACACAATGAACGTCACCCGCCACACCGCGTTGGGAAATAGTCTATTTTCAATCGGCCTGCCGGATGAAATCACCAATTCAAATCCCCGAAGGTTTCTGCCATGCAACAAATCCGCTCCTGCCACTCGCGTCGGGTTGGCTTCCTCCTTGTTCCTTTGTTCGCGGTAGCCACGTCGGTCGCCGAAGAACGATCTTTCCAAGGCGATTTGACCGATGTGACAACGATTGACACGCTCAACCCAGAGGGTCCCTACAACAAAATCTGGGAACCGTATCTCGCTAAATGGACTCGCAAACACTACGTGACCGCCTATGGTCTGCAGGTCCGCGGCAAGGGCGACATGGGGGACATCGTCTGTTCGATCAGTCGAGATGCGGGAAAAACGTGGGGCCCTAGGATCACCGTCTTTGACCATCGCGTACGAAACGGTACGGTTCAGTACGCCTACAACAACGCCGTGCTGTTTCGTCCTCCTGGCCAGGACATTATCTGGCTCTTTTGCATGCGAGCCCCGATGCATTATCGAGACAGCGAAAATGCCGATCTGGTCGCTGCCTACTCACCGGACGGTGGATACAGTTGGCATCACGTTGAATTGTCGCTTGATTACCAAGGGTCTCTGATCATCGTCGCGGGTATCGAAACGGTAAAAAGAAACGGTGTCACCCATTACCTATTGCCCGCTCACCGTAATTCCCGCAGACATGATCGCTACGGTGATCGGCGCCAATTCGTACTCCAAAGCACAAGTCTCCTGCACTGGAAACTGGCCGGCTATGTAGCTTACGCGGAGAATAATCCCGTGTTTCTTCACGAAGGCGGTATCGCACCCAGCGGTGAGGAGAATGGGCTAAAAATGGTCATGCGCACGGCGGATATGATCCGTGAACGACCGATCGATCCGCCCGTTGCTTACTCATCCGTCAGTAACGATGGTGGCCAGACCTGGTCAATGGCGAAACCCGAACCCGAGCTTCCAAACTTTCGAGTCAAAAGCTTTTTTGGTCGAGATTCAGTTGGTCGACATATCTGCGTTTACAGCGACAGGGTGGAACGGCGTGGGCTCTACTACAAAATTCGTCCGAAGGGCGGAGCATGGTCCGCTCAAAAAGATTTCTACGTCGCAGGAAATCGCAATAGCTACCCAACCCTAATCGAAGACAAACCGGGCGCGTGGCTGGCAGTCTGGGACAGCTCCAACGACAAAGACAAAAAGCGAACCACAATCCGATTCGGTCGCCTGGAGGTGGGAAATTGACCTAGAACAGTCGTGAAAGTCACCAGCAAATCAAGTCACCAGCAAATCAATTGCGAACAGGATTTGCTGGCCACATGCAATCGAGGGAAAACTCCGATGAGGCGACGCGATTTCATCCAAATGACTGGCGGTACAATCGTCGGCGCCGCTTGGCCTGAAACCATTCAATCCGCTTCTGTCCAACGGCCTCCGCTCGTCAGATGCTGGCTCCATTTGACGCATGTCTATCGCCACCTTGATGCCAGATCCGATCGCGAGCAGGCGATCGACGATCTGCTCGATCGTCATCTTGCAGCGGGACTTCGGACGGTGATGCCCTACGTCACGAACACTTCGGGAGAGGCGGTTTTTCCCAACCGACTCATCAAATCACAACCGGTCGATGCTTGGGATCCCCTCGAATACCTGATCAGCGGCGCAAAAGAACGAGGTCTTGAGGTCTATCCGGCCTTTTGTGTCCTGGTCAGCGGACACCAAGAACCGTCCGGCATCTTAGTTGACCATCCCGAATGGGCTTCCCGACATCCCAATGGAAAGCCGATGGGCCACTTATGCCCGACACATCCGGGTGCTCGAAATTGGGTGACGTCATTGATCGCTGACGTCGTACAACGTTATCCGATCCAGGGAATCATGCTCGATTATTTCCGCTACTACAATCGGCCACATCGGCTGGACGCCGCCTCGGAAAAGGAACTTGTCAAATGGCAGAAAAGCAATTCGCACATTTCCGAGACACAAGCTTTTCAAACCTATCGAGAACAAGCCATCACCCAACTTTTAGGACAAATCCGTAGAACGACGCGGGAACACAATCGCCAGCTAAAAATTGCGATCTATTCCTGGGGACCGCATGTCGCAAAGAATCACCAAGTGGCTCAGCCATGGCCCGATTGGTCGCGTGACGGACTGATTGACCAAGTCAGCATCTCGGGCTATTGCTATCCTGAAAATTATGGCGACAACTATCTCGAAGTATTTCGCCGCCGAATTGGCGATGCCGTAGAACTGAATCGACAGAACAAGGGCCAGGCGCAAATGACATTCACCCTGGGTGTCTCAACATCACACGGGAAGATTCGCCAGACCAGCTGGATCGACACCTATTTAAAACTTGCGGCCCAAGAAGGCGTGACGGGCGTCGACTTATTCACTTGGAAATCGCTCCAACCCCATCTGGAAGAGACGATCCGTCGTGGTTATCTGTCGGCCTTTCGCCAACAACTATCGAGTGGCTGATTGCAGTAGAAGATGCTGCGGTTTAAAAACGAAACTGGATTGATCTCACCAATACAAGACTAACTAGCGAGAGACTCACCAGCTCGTCGATCCGGTTGACTGCTCTTTATACTGATTGATACCGGAGAAGAGATTACAATGGCTTGATCGGCAAACTTTCTCCTTGTCCACACGGATTACCGCAACTCATGTCCCACCCACGGCCCAAATCACATTGGACGATACCAATTTGGCTGACGACGTGGCTGTATCTGCTCACGTCGATCGGGTTGTCGATCTCGGCTTCATCGGTCGCGGCGGAGCAAAAACGGAACGTGCTTTTCCTTGCTGTGGATGACATGAAGGACTGGGTGAATTGTCTGCAGGGATACGAGGGAACGGTCCACACGCCAAACATCGACCAACTTGCCAAACGCAGCACGCTGTTCACCAATGCTCACTGCGCCTCACCCAAGTGTGCACCTTCGCGAGCGGCGCTCATGATTGGGCAGCGACCCTCCACAACGGGTTTGTATGACAATGGACATTGGTGGCTACCGAACCAGCCCGGCGCGGTCACAATTCCCGCTCACTTCCGCAACCACGGTTACCGAGTCGTAGGTGCAGGCAAAATCTTCCATCACACCGCCGGCAACCATCCACCCAACCAGTGGGACGAATTTTTTCGCCTGAGATTTCTGGAAGATCCGTGGTTCCGCCACTCAAAATTAAACTATCCATGGTCAAATCACCGTACTCCTCCCAATGATTTCCCTTTCAGTGGCGTGCACGGACTCGGCCATGAAAACGATTGGGGTTCGTTGAAGATCGCAGAACAGGAATACGATGATGCGTTAACGGTCAATCATGTAATTGGCTGGTTGAAGCAGGAACAGCATGCCCCTTTCTTCCTCGCTTGTGGCCTGTTTCGACCGCATTTACCCTGGTACGTGCCGCAAAGATTCTTTGACCAATACCCGCTCGACGACGTTGCGCTTCCGGAAGTCCGAGAAGACGACCTCGATGATCTGCCTGCCGGGGGCATCCAGTTTGCCAAGGCCCGACGCAGTGATTTCAAAACGATCAAGAAGTCTGGAAAATGGAAAGAGGCCGTGCGTGCCTACCTTGCCAGCATCACGTGCACCGACGATCGTTTAGGTCGTATTCTCAACGCATTAAATCAAAGTCCTCACGCGAAGAACACGATCGTGATTCTCTGGTCTGACCACGGTTGGCATCTTGGCGAAAAACAACACTGGCACAAGACGACTTTGTGGGAAGAGGCAACGCGAGTCCCGCTGATCATCCACGTACCGGGTAAGACACCGGCTGTCTGTAATCATCCTGTTAGCCTACTCGATTTATTTCCAACCTTAAACGACTTGGCGGGGCTAACGGATATCGAATCTCATGATGGTATTTCGCTTCTTCCTTTGCTGGAAGATCCACATACCGTCTGGAAACGTCCTGCTGTGATTGAATTCGGCCGCGGGAACGCCGCGGTGCGATCCGCACGTTACCGATACATCCGTTACGATGACGGTGGTGAAGAACTGTACGACCACCATTCGGACCCGAACGAATGGAACAACCTGGCCGACAGCAAGACACACCAAGTCATCAAGGACCAACTTGCGACATGGATCGCCGAAGACTGGGCCCAACCAGCAGCAAAGAAAGCCGCTTTTCACTTTGATCCTCAGACATTCACCTGGACCAATAAGGTGACGGGCAAAGTCACTCACGGAAAACAACAACCATGAAAGCCAATTTCATCCTCCTTACCGGCTTGGCGCTAACCTGCATGCTATTCGCTGCCGAGACGAGGGCGAACAGCGAAAAAACGAATGTTGTTCTAATCCTGATCGACGATCTCGGCTGGAAAGACGTGGGTTGCTACGGGAGCAACTACTACCAGACTCCCAACATCGACCGGCTGGCAAACGAGGGCATGCGTTTCACGGATGGTTATGCAGCCTGCAATGTTTGCTCACCTACACGAGCAGCAATCATGACCGGAAAATATCCGGCGAGATTACTGCTCACACAATGGCTGCCCGCTGGCCGTTGGAACCCCAAGACAAAAAAGATGCGAGAAGGTCGCTACATCTCCAACTTACCTCTGGAGGAAATCACCGTTGCGGAGAAATTGCGCGAAGCCGGATACCGAACGGGATTTTTAGGCAAGTGGCACCTTGGGACAGAAACCTATTACTATCCAGAGCATCAGGGCTTCGATGTGAATGTGGCCGGCCGAGACTACGGAGCGCCCGGCAGCTATTTCTATCCATTCGAAGGCAGCTGGCAAATCCCAACGACCGGCAAGAAGCTTTACAAAAAGAGTCCCTTAGCGGGTCAAGAAGGAGATTACCTTGTCGATCGGCTTGCAGAAGAAGCTGAAAAATTCATTCGTGACAGCAGGAAGCAACCCTTCTTCTTGATGTTGTCCCACTATGCTGTTCACGCACCGCTGCAAGGCAAGCCAGAAAAACTGGATCGTTACAATCAGGTTGCCCCAACCGAACGCCAAGGGAACCCCCACTATGCTGCAATGGTCGAAAGCGTCGACGACAGTCTCGGTCGTGTGATGGAGACGCTTCGAGATTTAGACCTCGACAATCGCACGCTGGTGATCTTCACCAGCGATAATGGAGGATTCGCCAAGGCAACTGACAATTCACCCCTGCGCGCGAACAAAGGAACAAACTACGAAGGTGGGATTCGTGTTCCCGTAATCATAAAATGGCCCGGCAAAACCAAACCAACGAGCGTATCATCGGAACCGATCATCAGTACAGACTTTTATCCCACAATCCTGGCGGTCACGGGTCAAAAACCTGAGCCCCATCAACACGTTGATGGAGAAAATCTGGTCCCCCTACTCACGGGAACCGGACCACTGGAACGCGACACCCTATATTGGCACTACCCCCACTACAACCGACACCCTTCCAGTTTCCCATCTGGCGCAATTCGAGCAGGCAGGTGGAAAATGATCGAAGACTACGAAACCGGCCAGTTATCACTTTACGACCTGAATAACGATATCGCGGAATCAAAGAACCTGTCGCAAGAAAATCCAGCAAAGGTTACAGAGCTCTACGGGAAATTAAAAGCATGGCGGCAACAGGTAGGTGCCGACCCAATGAAACCCAACGGTGCGTACCGGAAGAACTAAAATGAACGATCGTTCACCTCGTTTTTTGTTTGCTATCGTTATCTTTAACGCTGTCGCTACCGTTGTTGCTGCTGAACCTCCTAACATTCTTTTAATTGTTTCCGAGGACAACGGCCCGGAACTTGGTTGCTATGACCATCCTTTTGTCGATACTCCTGTGCTCGACCAATTAGCAGAAGATGGAGTTTGTTTTCGTAACGCGTACGTGCCTCAGGCCGGATGCAGTCAATCTCGCGCCGCACTTTTAACGGGGCTCTATCCTCATCAAAATGGGCAAATCGGACTGGCTACCTGGAAATTTCGCCTGTACGACGAGAACATCCCGAACCTCGTTCGTTGCTTAAAAAATACTGGCTATCGCACCGGTATCATCGGCAAGCTGCACATCAACCCGGCCTCCGCGTTTCCGTTCGATATGAAACAGATTTCGTCAGCCAACTTTCGCCGTAAGCAGCTGGAAGACTATGCGAACCATGCTGAAAAATTTTTCAAGGCAGATAACAAGCCGTTTTTTCTCAGCGTCAATTATCCCGACGCTCACCGACCGTTTATCAAGCAAACTCGCGGACTGCCGAAAACACCTCTGACGGGCAATGACGTCAAACCACTCGCCTACTTTGGTCTCGATACGCCGCAACTACGAGCGGATACGGCTGATTACTACAACTGCATCAATCGCCTCGACCCACTGATTGGCGAATTACTCGAGGCACTCGATCGCTCAGGAAAAAAAGCCAACACCTTAGTTGTCTATCTGGGGGACCATGGGGCTGACCTCTTGCGAGGAAAACGTACGTCGTATGAAGGCGGTGTAAGAATCCCACTGATCTTTCGCTGGCCTGGAAAAACGAAACCGAATCAGATTCGCAATGAACTCGTTTCCACGATCGACCTCATGCCAACCCTACTCTCCGCTGCCAACGCAACACCCGTAGCCGACCTGCCTGGTCAATCACTCCTGCCCCTATTGCGAGGCGAGAGTCCACCGTGGCGTGAATATCTATTCACCGAGTTCCACTTACATTCAGCTCACAACTTTTATCCACAACGGACCGTTAGAAACGCACGATTCAAGTTGGTCCATAACCTGATGCCAGAACAACAAAACCCGGGATATGATTTCACACTGAAGCGATTTTTCGCCGACTTGCCGGAAACGATTGATGCCGCCACACCTTCGGTTCGCGCGGCTTACCATCGCATGCGTCAACCACCCGAGTTCGAACTTTACGACTTACAGCTCGACCCGTTCGAATTTGACAACCTGGCCGATAAGCCAACACACGCAGCAACTCTCAACGAATTGAGAACACAACTTACGAATTGGCGAGAACGAACAAATGACCCGTTACAGAATCCGGAAAACCTCAGGCGACTCAAGTCCGAAATCGATGCCTGTCATCTCAATGGCAAAGCACGTAAAGATCAACTCTTCTTAACCTACCCCGATTATTTCTTCGGCGAGCAACCGTAGCTGCGTACGGACAGATCGCTGCTCAGAATGCAAAATTGATCAACCCTGATCGTTTGCCAACGGCAGGCGAATCAGGCTTCGCATTTTCACCCTCTCGGTTGCTGACCTTTTCGCAATCTGGGCGATCTCACAGCGTTTCTGCAGCCCGAAATTCAATGCTCATTCACTCAATCCATGACCACTCGACAATTTTTTTTATTATCATGGTCGTTGCTATGAAAGCATATCTTCACAGCACCTGTTCGATTCCGTGATGATGAAACCCGCCCCAATCCCGCGAACCGATCAAAAAGGAAGCTTCGCATGGCCAATTTCCTCGCTCAAACTTGGCGACTCAATCGGCGGCATGTTCTTCGTGGCTTAGGAGCGTCGCTCGCTTTGCCTTTGTTGGATTGTATGCGGCCGTTGCGAGCCGCTCAAAGCGATGGTCGCCCCCGTCGCAGCATCTTTATTTATCTTCCTAACGGCGTAAACACGAACGATTACGAAATTTCGAAGGCGGGTCGGGATTACAAAATGTCCCGAATTCTTTCCCCACTCGAACAACATCGATCCCAGATCACACCGATCAGCGGTCTCTACCATCCAAACGCATTCGGCGTCGCCCATAATGCGACCCAAACCTGGCTCACTGGCGCGAAGCATGGCCCCACGGATCGAAACACGGTTTCACTCGACCAGTTGATTGCTGGAGTCACAGGACCGAGCACACGTTTTCCATCTCTCGAACTTAGCAACCAGGGATTTCCGATGGCTGTCAGCGCCGATGGGATCTCGCTACCAGCCGAGAAAAATCCAGCTGTCGTCTTTCGAAATTTCTTTACCGAACCGGCAGGTGGAATCGACAAGCAACGTCGAAAGCTTCATCGAAAAGAAAGTATGCTGGACGCGGTACTGGAAGACGCCAACTCTTTGGCTAACACAATGGGTCGGGATGATCGCGGACGACTCGACCAATACCTTGTGGCGGTTCGCGAAATTGAAATCCGAACAAATAGAACGGAAGCATGGTTGGAAACTCCACGTCCTCAGATCGCTTCCGATGTTGCAGCGAGACTCAACCGCGATGTTCAACTGGAACGCCTTGGCGAGTATCTACGCACCATGTACGACATCATCGTGCTGGCCTTCCAAACTGACATGACGCGTGTGGTAACTTTCAATACAGGGAATGAGGGCACCGGCCCTTCGATACCTGAAATTGGGATCAATCGCGACCGACACTCCTTATCCCACCACAACGGAGATCGAGAAATCCTCGAACAATTGACTCGCAGTGATGAATTCAACATGCAGCAATTCGCTTACTTTCTGCAGCGACTTGCCGAAGTCAATGATGGCGACGGGCCGTTAATCGACACAACACTTGCACTCTACGGCAGCGGCCTCTCCTACGGCAATAGCCACGGAACAACAAGCCTGCCGCTGGTCCTGGCAGGCGGCAATCAACTTGGAATCAAGCACGGATCGCACGTCGATTACAATCAGCAGATCGACGAGTTCAAGGGTTATCAGCAGGGAATTGGCCTCTATCACAGCCCTGTGAATCAAAAGGCGCACTTCAGCAATCTGCTGCTGACAATCGCACAAAAGATGGGCGTCGAAACTGAAACGTTCGCAGATTCGAATGGTGTCGTTTCGGAGGTTCTTGCATGAAACGAACGATGTGCGGCGAGGCATTCCCTCACCTGATCCGTTCGGGATTGGGTCGAATCTGCTACACCCTCTTCGTTTTGGCAGCGAACCCGATCTTGGGAATCGCCGTCGAAACCACGCAACCCGTGCAAGATCATGTGCCCCAGCCTGGAAGCTTTCCACCCGCGGGAGCCGGAGTCAACTTGTCGGGCGATCTGGTAGTCAGCGACCCGATGAATCGCCGTGGCGGACTTCGAAAAGGTGATGGCACAAGTGAACCGCGTCGACACTATTTTGCCATGCTGCCCTACGGCACCGTCTGGTACCACGGCGCGCCAGCCGACATTCGGGACATCCCGGTGGGAACGCATATGCACGGACGGTTCCTGCTGCCAATACACGGCGAAGAAGAAACCATCCCGCCACTTACCGAAGAGCAACTCAAACGAAATCCCACCGGCAAGTATAACCACGCGTTCTTGCTGGAAGACGACGTCAGCTTTTATTCCCGCCAAGGTCGAAGCTGGCAAGTTCTTGACACCGAACAGGGAGGCGGACCCGCACCACGATTAAAACTTTCCGTGGAACCACTCGGACCGGAAATCAAGGATGGCATCAACAAACCGATCCTGTTTGATATCGACCCATCCACTCGGATCTGGAAAAACGGACGACTAGTGGGCATCGATCAAATTAAGGCAGGTCAACAGGTACAGGTGAATCTAACCTGGGGCCCATTCGAGAGTTTAGCCACCACCGATATCTGGCTCGATGATGCAAGCCTAAAAAGCTTCAAAGAAATTCAACGCCAGCGTCACTTACGTCTGATTCGATCAAGATTCTTACCCGGCTGGGTTGATGCAGTCAAGAATAACGATACGGGCGGCGGTGAAATGACTGTCACCTTGTTTGGAGGCATGGACCCATTGCTTTACGAAGAAGTGCTCAGCTCCAAACACCCCAGAATCTGTGACGCGGAAACAACGCTGCGCACTTGGGGCTATCATGCAGAGTATGCCGTTCACGGGGAGACACTGGAACGGGAAGAAATCGAAAATCCACCGCCTGGTAGTAGTGGCATCCAATTGAAGCTAAAAGTCCCACAAATGCTTGATGGATTTCGTCCAGGTCGAGTCATTCGCATCAAAGGGCCATGGACCTATGTTTTGCTTCCGCACGACGAGTGGCTAATGACCCCCGACGACTTCAAGCGATCCTCGAGGATGATCCTGCCATGAGCCTCTCCCAGATCATTTCTCGACATTGGCTGCATCCTGATTTACACCTACGGCTGCCTATCGGCGTCTTGGTACCGAGCTTGATCTGGGTTTGCTTGTTTAACGCACAAGCAATCGGGCAAGACTCGATTGATCCAACCACTCGTATGTTTCTCGAATCGCATTGCCTGCGATGCCACAATGATTCCACTCAGGAAGGCGACTTCCGCATCGACAACTTGGCTCCCCGCTTTTCCGACCCGGTCGTTGCACAACAGTGGAGTGAGGTTTTATTTCGCATAAATGCGGGTGAAATGCCACCAGCGGACGAACCTCAACCCACCGCCACAGAACTTGGCACAGCAGTCGAAGCGATTTCGCGCCGCATCCGCCAAGCAGCCGCAGCCCGCATGGCACAGCGCGGACCTTTTGAAATCTACCGTTTGAGCCGTTCGGAATACGCCCACACCATTTATGATCTACTCGGCGTCGTGTACGACGTCGAAGCACCTGGAGCCTTTAACGAAGATCCACGTTGGCAAGGCTTTGATCGCATCGGTGCGATGTTGTCTGTAGCGCCGTCCCATATCCAGCGGTACTTTGAAGCCGCTGAGACGGTAACGCAAATTGCCTTTCCAGACACAAACATTCCATCCCAAACAGATCGACGACTAGTCGGTGAAGGAAAACGGCAACTATTACAACTCGGCGAAGGTTGGAGCTTTCACCTCGATCACCCCGGTCATTACAAACTCAGAATCCGCGTCAGCGGCCTACCAGCTTTTTCTGGCAGAGTACCCCGATTGTCACTCTGGCACAAACACCACAATCGTTCGTTTGCCGGCGTTGACCTGATCGCAGCTGAAACGGCGCCTGAGACGGTCGACTTTGAAGGTTTGTTCCCTGCAGGACAATATGAAATTCGCAATCATGCGAAAACGGTCAAACACGCAAATGGAGGAATTTCACTCTTCCGAAACGAAACGATTGATGCCACGACACGGGTGTCATCGTTGAAGGGCGGTCATCGCTCACCTTGGACCAAGGTAGTCGATGAACAAGGCAAGCCGACGATGCCCCTGTTGCTCGTTGATTGGATCGAAATCGAAGGACCGATATTGACCGATTCCGATCTTGCCAAGCGGGCAGGAGTCTTCCCTGACGACGAAGAAGATCGTGAGGAAACACGAGATTGCCTGCTTCGGTTCGCGGAACGTGCCTGGCGTCGACCAGTCAACCATGAAGAACTCGATCCCTACACACGACTCATCGCAGCGGAGCAGAATGCGGGTGAGACTTTTCAATCAGCTTATCGATCCGCTCTCACAAGCATGTTAGTCGCCCGCAGCTTCTTCAATCTAGAAGAAGGTTCTCCGAATCAAAATCGCCGAAAGATCAATCACTTTGAATTGGCCAATCGCCTGTCGTACTTTCTCTGGAGTTCGATGCCCGACGAACAGTTATTCCATGCCGCGCGCACTGGTAAACTTCGTTCCCCCGAAAGACTGGCAGCAGAATTTGACCGAATGATTGTCGATCCGAAAGTGGATCGCTTTCTCGATTCGTTTCCCAAACAATGGCTTCAATTGCATCGAGTTGGCATGTTCCAGCCGGATCCAAATATCTACCCAGAATACGGACCGTGGCTTAAGGAAAGCATGGTCATGGAAACCACCGGCTACTTTGCCGAGATGTTTAGAATTAATCTTCCTGTACGCGATGCTATCGACTCCAACTGGACAATGCTCAATCCGCGACTCGCCATTCACTACCTCCTCCCTTCACCGAAGCAACTGGAACTCGTACGCACAACCTTGACGGCTGAATCGGGCCGAGGTGGTATTTTGACCCATGCGTCGGTCCTTTCGCTAAGCTCTGACGGTACCCGACATCGACCGGTACATCGTGGTGCTTGGATCTCGGAAGCATTCTTCGCACACACCCCGCCACCGCCGCCACCCAATGTTGACCCATTAGAACCCGTCGTCGGCAATCAACCGAAAAGAACAATTCGATCAAAATTGGAAGCCCATGCCGCAAATCCTAATTGCGTTTCCTGCCATGCGAAGATCGACCCATTAGGACTCGCTTTCGAAAACTTTGATGCAATCGGACGTTGGCGCGAGACGGAGCATGTTGAAGGGGGAATCGGAACGGACCCACCGGTCGACCCGTCGGGGACTCTCGCTGACGGACGTTCCTTTGCGAATGCTTCGGACTTCAAAACATTACTCGCAGAAAATGACCGTCGACTGGCGGAAGTCGTATTGGAGCAATTAGCAACCTACGGGTTGAGACGAGTCATGACCGTTGATGACCGTGCACAAATTCGCGCCATCGCCATATCGACACAGGATCAACAATACGGCCTACAAAGTTTAATCAGGGCGTTGATCATGTCAGATTTATTTCAAAAACGTTGACAACCGATTTTGACCACAAGCAGACAACTTAGCCCAAAGGAAACCCCAATGAGCCCCAACCGCCTCATGTTGACGCTCCTTCTCACTCTGACATTCGCTATAGGTTTAGATGCTGGCGAGACCAACAAAAGCAGTTCGACCTTGCGTGTGGCTACCGCACAACTTCCGGTGACCAAGGATATTGCCGCAAACAGCGCAGCCATTCATCGTGCATTGCAGGTCGCGATCGAAAACAAAGCAGATATCCTCCTGACACCGGAGGGATCTCTAAGCGGATACACGCCCAAGTTTGATCAAGCCGAAGTCGATCAACAGTTGGCTACACTCGTCAAGCACGCCAGTGAAGCAGGAGTCGCTCTCGCCTTAGGTACATGCTACACAGAATCGGATGACAACGAATGCTACAACCAAATCCGATTCTATGACAAGCAAGGTAAGTTTCTTGGTTTTCACAGTAAGACATTGCTCTGTGGCAGTCTCACGAAACCCTATAAGGGCGAGATCAACGATTATGCAACCAGTCCCCTGCGCACCTTTCAGATCAACGGAATCCAAGTCGGCGGATTGATCTGTAACGACATGTGGGGGAATCCTCAATGCACACCTATTCCCGACCCGCATTTGAGCCAACGCTTATCTGATGCCGGCGCGCAGATCATTTTCCTGGCCATTAATGGCGGCCGCAATGGCGGCGCCTGGTCCGAACAAGTCTACTGGCCCTATCATGAAACGAATATGCGCATGCGGGCCGCATCCGGTCGAGTTTGGGTGGTAAGCGCTGACAATTGCTTCCCTGAAAACATCCCCTGCTCAGCGCCTTCAGGCGTGTTGACTCCTAGCGGTGAATGGGCTGCCCAAGCCCCTCGCAAGGGAGAACATGTCACCGTCCACACGATTCAACTTGGCGAATGAGTAGATGACAGCGGAACGGTGTGAAGGAAAAACGCAAACCTTCCACTGAAGCTGATTTCAGCCTGCATGACTCACCAAAGCAAGGCAATCCTCTTTGTCCTGCTGCTGAGACCTGCGCTGAACGATGGATCATCTGTCAAACCCTGAAACCTTATTCTCGACGTCCACAACAGCTCAACGGATTCGCGTCTAGCCAATCTCCCAAATTCAAGTTCCAAACTATTCATCGACAAGCGATTATTCTCACCACACAATCTTTTCTCCTCGGCTCGTTCACTGATGCTTAGAGTTCAAATAACCTGTTGCGCAACCCTGCTTGCTGCGATTTTTTCCTCGATTGCAACCGCAGATTCAGCGTCAAGCAATGCGGGAACCAGTTTCACCGGCCAACCGCGGAAAATCACGGTCGACCAATATGCGAGTTGGATGGCCCGTCTGCCGGATAACGCTCTCCTTTCGCGAATGTCATTACCGGGCACTCATAATTCCTGTGCTCTGCATGACGGAATATCCTTTGGTTTCGCAAAATGTCAAACATGGCAACTGGCAGATCAACTGAATGCGGGCATTCGTTTTCTTGATATTCGCTGCAGGCACGTCGACGACACTCTTCGGATTTACCACCGTATCATCGACCAGCATCTGTCCTTCCAAGAGGTGCGTGACATCTGCCGGACTTTCCTGAAAACACACCCCACCGAATGCATCGTGATGTCGCTCAACCAAGAGTCGACTGCGAAGCACAATACGCGAACATTTGCGGAGACATTCGCGGCCATCACAGAGAACGATGCGGCATTATGGCATCTTGGTCGGAAGACGCCTCGATTGAATACCGTCCGAGGGAAAATTGTTCTGGTTGATCGTGTCTCAACACTCGGCGGCTTGAGATGGGGTGAGATGCAACTTCAAGACCAGTACAAAGCACCATTGAGCGTCAAGGCGAAACTCATTCGTTCACACCTTGAGCGCGCTTCGAAGGCGACACGGGGCCAGTGGTACATAAATTTTTGCAGTGGCACACGACCAAGCAAATGGCTCACGCCAAGAAAATATGCGATCGACTCTAATGCGGTGGCACTTGAATTCCTGCAGCGTGGCAATCGCCCGTCACCCTGCTGTCTGGGAACCGTGGTGATGGATTTCCCAGGTGACGAGTTGATCGAACGAATCATCGAATCGAATTTTTCACCCTGAAATGCGATCAGCTACCGTCTCGATCACCGTCTCATTTGGGCGCGCTATGATGGACTGTGAAGATGATTGAATTCAAAAGAACGAACGTGACCACATCAGATGAGGCAAGACTGAACATTCTCGAGGCCGGTTCAGGTCCCCCTTTATTGTTGATACCAGGCTGGTCCCAGACCGCAGCCATCTATCGCCATCAACTCGAAGGACTTTCCGATCGCTATCGCGTGATCGCGTTAGACTTACGAGGCCACGGTGAATCACAAAACGTGGAATATGGCTATCGCCTTTCACGCCTCGCCATGGACGTTCACGAAGTGATTTCTGCACTCGATCTGGAAGCGGTCTCCGTCCTCGGCCACTCCATGGGAAATGCCATTCTTTTTTGTCATTGGGATCTCTTTGGTCGAGACCGATTTTCGAAGCTCATCATTGCCGAGCAACCTCCAACACTGCTGGCACAACCAGATTGGTCACTGACTGAAAGAGAAATCGCCGGCTGCATCACGACCGCCGAGCAAATGTGTAAGACTTGCGAGAATCTCGTGGGTGCCGATGCTGAGAAGTTTGCAGCGGAACTCGTGACCGGAATGCTTTCGCCTGCCGTGTCCAGAGAAGATCGCGAATTCATTATCAAGCAAAACCTGATGATGCCTCGACAGGCCGCGTCAACCCTGTACCAGAACACGGCTTCAGCGGACTGGCGCGATTTAATCCCCCGTATCGACATCCCCACCCTGATCGTGGCAGGCAAGGCGAGCATCGTCCCCTTCGCTTCGCAACAATGGATCCAGGTGCATGTGCCAGGCGCGAAGCTGGTCGCTTTTGAAGGCAACGAAGGCGGTTCTCACTTTATGTTTTTTGAGAACTTCAAAAAGTTCAATCGTACAGTCGCGGAATTCCTTGACTGAGAACAAAAGGGACTTGGCACCTTTGTGCTAGGGGCGAAGACGAAATCGAATCGGGAGAAACTCGACGGTCGGCACCGCTTCCCCCGATTGATGCGCTGGACGACCACGCCATTGACTCACCGCTTCCACCGCCACGCGGTCCAGCAGTGCATGCCCACTGGATGCAGAAACCTCAACGTGCTCAACTCGACCCGTATCCGCAATCTGAAGACGGAGTACCATCGTGCCTTCGAGCCTTTGACGAATCGCTTCATTCGGATAGGACGGAGGCCGATTACCCGATAAATCCGGAGCTGTCTTATCTTCCATCCCTGCGACCTGTGCAACAACGATTATCGCGGCTGGCCTGGCTACATCCACTGATCGCCGAGGCATTCGCAAGGGCTCCTTGGTCAATTCCTTGATCATGCGAACCGACTCACTCACCGTCCGGCGTGGAACTGCCGCGCGAAGCTGACCCACATCCACCATCTTCCGTTCGATCTCATGCTGCAACGACAGCTCGACCTCACCACTGGATTCACGCTTCTCGATCGGTAAATCGCGAGGGGAAATCTCCGACAATACTTCAGCCGCAGGTTTTGACTGGTCATCGGCTCGTTCGATTTCCGGGGTCAATTCAGCCTCAAACCGAACCTCTATCAATTCCTCTGGCCGACTCCCGGTCAATGAAGTTTCCAGATAGACTGCGTTACGCTGACCGGCAAAGGCAGATGGCTTGAGCGGTTTTGATCGAAAGTGGTAAGTCGCTGCCATGCAACCAAAATGCAAGAGAAGCGAACAGGCCATCGCCTTCAACATGGTTGGACGCCCGAGAAGTCGATTGATCACATGCATCAAGCAGTCGCCCACAATATGGACAGATACAGTTTGCCGCCAGCGATCACACGCAGACGGTACATTTCTCTGCCGGCCTTAATCCACACTTCTCGGCGAGCTTGCAATCGGTCTGCTGCCCGAATGATCAACGGCGGCTTGGAATCGCCAGACGAATCTTTGCTGGATTCGGCTGCTCTGGGGAATTCTTCAGCGGAATTCTTCAGCGGAATTCTTCAGCAAGTCTACAATACTCCGGGGATTTTCACAGGCGACAAATCAACTCTCAACAGGGAACCGCCGCTTGACAATATCGGCATTGCCTGTCGTCGATTGATGCCAAAAGAGCAAAACCCGTTCCCAAATTCAGCCTAACTTGCTCTCCTTCCTTGCCAATAGCTCGTCAAAACAAGACTCCACAAACAGCTCGAGGGCAGCGAATTCTTCGAACGTCGCAAACGACCAACCCGCGAAGACAGCCAATGCGAAAGACCTTGTCGGCCTTTTCATCACCTGACTTTACGAAAAGACGAACTGAGATCGCACACACTGCGTCCAGAAATCCCGCCTCAGTAATTCCCGCACTGCCATCCGAAAATTCGTGAATCCTGGTTAAAACAAACGAAGACCGCCCAAATAGAAGAAGTATGAGTATTGAAACAGTCCGACCATCATTTCATCTCTGATTGGCGTCGCATCATTCGACACACGAGTTAATCCAACCGACACACACCTTCCGGCTTTGAATGCCCTGCACATCCCTCTAAACTTGATGATGTGCCCACCGCCCCGACAAATGTCAGTCAAATCTGATCGCGGCACAAACACGGTCGAGGAATTTTGCCATGCGATGGCCTTTGCGAAATCAGATTCTGCTACCCATGGTCGGCCTCATGCTTGCTGCCCTTATCAGCGTGAGCCTACTCAATGCCTACCTGTCCCTGCAAACAACTCGCCTTCGAATTGAAAGCGATTTATCTCAAGTTACTGAGACCCTAGCCAAATCCACATTCCCACTTACCAACAGTGTGCTGCAGCAGATGCGTGATCTTGCAGGCGGTGAATTTGTCTTGACTGACCCACAAGGTGATGTGGTTGCGTCAAGTATGAATCTCAAACCTCAAAACGACCTACCTGGGAGCGATCAGTGGGGCAATGATGCACTGCTTTCCCTCGGCAGAAAGGTGGCTGTCGATGACCGACGATACTTTCACTCGGCTGTTCCACTGCGGCGTCTTTCAGAACCAAAAAATAGGACAACACTTCATCTGCTCTATCCAGAAGAAAGTTATCGTCAAGCCTGGCGAGATGTTGTCTATCCTCCGATCCTTGTCGGGGGTGCCACGATGGTACTGGTCGTCGGATTTTGCTTAGGAATCGCATCGCGTGTAACTCAGCCCTTGCGCCAATTGCAACGCCAAGTCGACCAAATTGCAATGGGCAATTTTCGCTCCCTGCCAGTGCCACGTCGAGATGACGAAATTGCAGACCTAAGTCGCTCGATCAATCGCATGGCCGAAATGCTTGCTCATTATGAGTCAGACGTTCGGCGTAACGAACAGCTTCGGACGCTGGGACAACTGGGAGGCGGAATCGCCCATCAAATACGGAACTCGGCAACTGGCTGCCGGTTGGCTGTTGAGCTCCATGCGCGAGAGTGTCGGCTGGAATCTGAGAGTCTCGACGTGGCAATGCGCCAGCTTGAACTGATGGAACGTTTTCTCCAGCGGTTCTTATCGCTCGGCCGCAGCGAGGAAAAAGCACACGAGTCCCTCCCGTTACAGCCGATTCTTCAAAATGTGATTTCGCTCGTAAATCCGACAGCACGGCATATTGGAGTTGCATTAGAATGCAATCTCCCCAACGAACCTGTGAAAATCTGTGGAGACGCCGATGCGCTCGAACAGGTGTTGGTCAACCTGGTTCTGAATGGCGTCGAAGCAGCATCCCAGCAGTCCGACGAATCTGCCCCAGCTCGCCGATTGGCACCGGCCGTCAAGGTGTCGTTGCGGCAAATCGACGATCGCGCAGAGTTGGTTGTCGAAGATACAGGGTTGGGGCCCGCGGCGGATGTGGAAGCCACCCTGTTTGAACCGTTTGTGACCGAAAAAGCTGACGGAACAGGATTAGGATTGGCAGTCGCAAAAGAAATCACCAACGCCCATGGCGACGAGATTCGCTGGGCTCGTCACAAAACAACGACCTAATTTGTGGTCGAGCTACCACTGGCAAACGTAGACAAAAACAAAAAAACCAAGTAGGAGAGTTGGGTGGCAAAACTGTTGGTTGTGGATGATGAACAGAGCATTTGTTGGGGGCTTACCCGTTTGGGTGAGAGCAACGGCCACAAAGTGACTACTGTTTCTTCCGCTGAGCAAGCTTTGGAGACCGTCGAGAGCTTCAAGCCCGACGTTGTCATCCTTGACGTACGGCTACCAGGCATGGACGGCCTCACGGCCATTGGCAAACTTCGCCAACACATTGGCCAGACTCCCATCATCGTAATCACCGCCTATGGGGACCTGAAAACGGCCGTCGAGGCAGTTCGCAATGGGGCCTTCGAATACATCATCAAACCTTTTGACCTACAGAAGGTGGAACGAGCGTTAAACCGTGCCCTAACAAGTAAGAATGCGGCATCGTCGGAACCACCTGCAACCCGACCGGTCAGCGGACTCGTCGGGAATTCCGCCCCACTGCAAGAAGTCTTCAAACAGCTCGCACTGGCAGCTGCCGCGGACGCCGGAGTCCTCCTTTGCGGCGAGAGTGGAACCGGCAAGGAACTAGCGGCTCGAGCAATTCACAAATAAAGCGATCGTGCCAAGGGTGCCTTCGTGGCAGTGAACGTGGCCGCACTCAGTCCCACCTTGGCGGAAAGTGAGCTGTTTGGACATTCGCGAGGTGCGTTCACGGGTGCAGACCAAGAGCGTGTTGGCCTGCTCGTACAAGCAGATGGCGGAACCTTGTTCCTCGACGAAGTGGCGGATATCCCGCTTCCTGTGCAAGTCAAGCTTCTCAGGGCGCTCGAACATGGCGAAGTGGTGCCGGTCGGTGCAAGCCAACCCGTGCAAACCAATTTCCGTGTTGTCTCCGCAACCCATCAGGATTTGCTCAGTAAGGTGAAACAGGGAACATTTCGGCATGACCTATTTTTTCGACTCGGAGCGTTTCGCATTAACATCCCCCCGCTTCGAGATCGCCGCGAAGACATTCGTGAATTAGCCCAACATTTTCTTGGGCAATTGCACCCGGAAGGAACACGGGCTCAAGTGCTGTCAGATGATGCGATTCTGGAATTAGAACGCCGTCCGTGGTATGGAAATGTTCGCGAATTGCGAAACGCGATCGAGCACGCTGTCGTGCTAGCGAGAAGTGGTATCATCGAGCTGGATCACTTGCCACAACCCGGAACTGCTGGACTCACCGAAAGAGGAAGCCAGCATCGACGATCGTATCGCTAACCTCGTTCAGCGCTGGGCGGATGCCCAGCTAAGCGATGCTGCGGAAACGGACAACATTTATGAGCAATTGCTGCAGTTGATTGAGCCCCCTTTGTTGGAGGCAGCGATGGAAAAATGTCATCGTCAATGTGCCGTGGCCGCGCGTCGCCTAGGGCTACATCGGACAACGCTGCGGAAAAAACTCGATCAGTATGAGGCATCCGAAGGATGAGTGGTGCCAAATAGATCGACCGTCGAGTCGATCACGGAGCCACAGGAAAACGTCCCGTAAAATAACGAGACTAGGCAGGACTTAGAGGCGATAAATTCACGCTAATCCTCCCTGTCCCCAAAATCCGAAGATGGCAACACAGGAAAGTCCGAACGGCTCTTGCGATCTAGCCCTGCCGCAACGATCGCAAGAGCCGTTCATTCTTATCGAGAGCCAATCGGATGTTTGGCAGTTATTTTCTCGCCTTTTGCATTGCGTCTAGCCTTTCAGGAATGCTGCCCGCTCAGGATGGAAGTCCAACCATTCGTGTTCAGCTTGTCGATGCGGTCCTTCAAAATGAGCCGCCAAAAGGCACCTTGCCACCCGTCGAAGTGCGTCCCCCCATCGATGATTTAAGCGGTAACCCGCGAGACGAATCCGAGGGGACACTGCCGCCGATTGAGATCCGGCCACCACAAGACACACCAACTTCGAATGCAGTCGCGCGCTCCAATCAGCGATCAGAACAATCGTTAATGTTTCCTTCGCTGTCCGATCAGATAATCGGTGAACTTGATAGTGGACTTCGTGGAGCACCGCTTTCGATTTTCGATAGCCCACGTGCGATCGACATTGTGACTCCGGAACTACTCCAGGAAAAATCATCCATCGACATGGGGCAAGCGCTAGAACAGACGCCTGACGTGCTCATTCAACGTACCGGACGCGGCCAGTCATCGATCTTCATTCGTGGACTCACCGGTCAACAAGTGTTAATCATGATCGATGGTGTCCGCATGACGAATGCCTCGTTTCGCGCTGGACCGAATCAGTATTTTAATCTGATTGATCCCAACATGGTTGAGCGAATTGAAGTCATTCGCGGCGCAGGTAGCGTGCTTTACGGCGGTGATGCCATTGGCGGTGTGGTCAATATCGTGACGAAAAGTGCAAACCGCACGGGTTACAACTTCTTGACCGGCGGAACGGTTCAACGATTCAGTACAGCAGACCTTGGTTATACGGGACGGGTCAACGTCGAGGGTTGGGTAGGGTCGATGGGCGTATTCACCGGTGGCGGCTACGGAAACTACAACAACCTCGACATTGGCGGCGCCCCTGACGCGCCGGCAGGTTTTGACGTTGGACGACAACCTGCGACAAGCTGGCGATACCAATCAGCGGACATCAAGTTAAACTATCAACGGTCGAATTGCTCGGAGCTCGTCTTTGCCGTCCAGCGTTATCGCGGAGATGACATTTTTAGATCGGATCGTTTTCCAGCAAATCGTGAATCCATCTTTGGCCCGCAGATTCGCGACCTCTATTACGTCCGTTGGCAGGGTTGCAATCCGTGCGGGTGCGGACTGATCGATTCTTATCAGATCACCGCGTCTCTGCAACGCTTTGACGAGCAGCGTACCGACCGCGATTTTCGACCTGGACGGAATCCACTGCTGACGAGCGTGCGAGGTTTTGTTGACGAACAAACGGGCATCACCGGATCGTTCCTGAAGAATCTCGACAGCTATGGCACCACCTCCTATGGGTTTGACTGGTACCACGACGAAATCGATTCATTTCGAACGGATATCGACGGTCACCCATCGCGCAGGGGGAGTCCCTGACGATGCTTATTACTCCCGTTACGGCCTGTTTCTGAATTGGGATGTTTGGCTAACGGATCTGCTGTTGGCTTCATCGGGCGTGCGATACGAACACGTGGCATCCGGCGCCACAGTGACCGCCAATGACGTGGTAGGCCATATCGACCCGGAATACCAGGATTGGATTGGTCAGGTCGGTCTCACCTACGAACTGACTCCGCACCTGCATCTTGTTGGAACAATCAGCGAAGGCTTTCGTGCACCGAATATCGACGACCTGGCGACCATCAACGACAACGTCTTCATCGGCACACAACTTCCTAACCCGAATCTTCTCCCAGAAACAAGCATCACGTATGAAGTGGGTACGAAAATCAATACTGACCGATTTCACTCCCAAGTCTTCGCATGGTGGAATGACTTACAGAACTTCATTGTTCGCGGTGCTCCTAACAGCGAACTGCTCCTGGAACGTACGAACGCCAATGCGTACCTCAACGGTGTTGAATTATCAGGAGAATATTTAGTCGGATGCAATTGGAGCGTCTACGGAAACTTCTGGTACACCTATGGCCAGAACACGGAGGCCCGGGAACCCCTCAGCCGCATCCCACCGATGCAAGGAATTTTCGGCCTGAGGCGACGTTGGAATTTCGGCAACGATTGGTTCGACCTGTTTGGCTGGATTGTGGACGAACAGGATCGCCTTTCGGCCCGAGACATTTCAGATGTCAATCGAATCCCTCTTGGTGGCGCACCTGGCTTTGCCACAGTTAACTTCCGATATGGCCGTATGATCTCGGAGCGCCAACGACTCTCGCTGAATCTGGAAAACTTTTTTGACGAGCAATATCGCGTGCATGGTTCTGGAAGCGACGGACCCGGCATCAACGCGATTTTATCGTACGAACTGCTGCGGTAAGGCGACCGCAGCAGCGCAAGCGAAAGCCTAGCAACACGAATCAACTTTTATGAGCAGGCAAAACTCTGATACGGTGTCCAATTTGCCCGCACACGCCATCACTCAACTGGGCACGCCTGACAATCGAAACCTCCACAAAGCGAACCGCGAACCTCCTACTTTTCTAATTCGCTTTTTCTAATTGGCTCGGTCCCAGGATGGCCAACCGCTGCTTACCTCGTAACGACGTTGCCCGAGCAGCTTCCGTTCCCAACGTGGCCCATATTTGGGTTGGCGAGCCGCACGCTATCGAAGATTTCCATGTATGATGGCGTCTGCTGTTGTTGAGGCAAATTCGCCTTACTCAAATTAGGTTCGAAACGGTTTTCCAGGAACAAACGGATGAAGCCGCTTATCCTCCTATTGTTATGGCTCGTAAACGGACTGTGTTTTAGCACGGGAGCGATGGCTTCAGAAGACACTCTGCAACCCTGGAAAGAAAATCCATGGTACTGGAATTATCGTGCAGCCCCCGTCCTGCTGCTGGGCGGCAGCGATGACGACAATCTTTTTCAGTGGCCCGAAAAGGAGCTTGGCGCGCAACTCGACCGCTTATCGAATGCGGGTGGAAACGTCATTCGCAACACGATGAGTGATCGAAAGGACAAGGGATTCGAGGTCTATCCGTTTCAGCAGCGCGACGACGGAAGATATGATCTGCGGGTCTGGAACGACGAGTATTGGCAACGATTCGACCGCTTGCTGCGCGAAACGGATCGGCGCAATATCATCATACAGATCGAGATTTGGGACCGTTTCGACTACACCGACAGCGGGCGCAGCAACCGGTGGCAAATTCATCCCTACAATCCACGAAATAATGTGAACTACACGTACGACGAATCCGGCTTTGCAAAACGATACCCTGACCATCCGGGCGCGAACAAACAGCCGTTCTTCTTCACAACACCCCAACAGCGAAACAATCAGGTTGTACTACCCTATCAGCAACGGTTCGTCGATAAGTTGCTTGATGTGTCTCTGCAGTTCGACCACGTGTTGTACTGCATTGACAACGAGACCAACGGGCAAGAATCCTGGGGACGCTATTGGGCGACGTACATCAAGCAACGAGCTGCTCAACAGAATAAACGCGTTCATGTCACCGAGATGTGGGACGATTGGAACCTGACCGCCGAACGCCACAAGTGGACTTTTGATCATCCGGAACTGTATGACTTCGTCGATGTGTCACAAAACAACCACAACAAAGGCCAACAACACTGGGACAATTTCTTGCATGTGCGCCGCTATCTGGCGGACAAGCCGCGCCCGATGAACACAACTAAAACCTACGGTGCCACCGGAAACAAGTTTGGCCACAGTGACCAGGACGCCATTGAGCGATTTTGGCGGCATCTGCTGGCGGGAGCAGCATCAATCCGATTCCACCGCCCCACCGCCGGATTGGGACTGAACGAGAAGGCGATCGCCTGCATCCGAGCGGCGCGAAAAATCGAATCGTACGTACCACTCTGGTCGGTGCGACCGGCGAACAGCCTGCTATCGGATCGCGACGCCAACGAAGCCTATCTCGCCACCGATCAGGAAAAAGCTTGGGTGCTCTACTTTGCTGCAGGCGGGGAAGTCAGCATCGATCTGTCTCAAGCAAAGGGTCCGCTTGTCGCTCATTGGATCAACATCGACACGGGTGACAATGGACCCCAACAACAGTTATCCGGAGGCGGGAAGGTCAAGGTCTCACCGCCAGGAAATGAAAACTGGGCAGCGGCTATCATCGCACCCTAAGACATCGCGCCTTTTGGGACAACAACCGGAACGGTTACCGTCGCAACCGTTATCTGATCGTCCCAATTCAAATCCAAGGTCAAATGCTCGTTGTTCTGCGGGCGTTAATTTGTCTTGCGCGTTCATTGGAGGAATTGAACACATGACACGACTGCTGGTCAAAGTGGCATGGTGCCGCCGACTTTCGTGTTTCCCTGAGTCCGTCGGGCGAGTAAGCGGAGCCTGCGACTGGAGATGCCAAGCAGCTTTGCGTTGTTGGCTCTGAGTCTGTCGGCACTCTTGGGCTGCCAATCATCAAAACAAAAGGCGAAGTCGTGCCGGCTGTTACTGGCGAACGACTTGCTCCTGCGGGACGGCGAGAGCGGTGAATCTTTCCAGCTCTCAGTAGCTAAGATCGCTTGACGTCCGGCAGATCGTCGTGGCCTCGCAAGGCGGCGATTGACGCACCCTTCTACAAGAGCGGGTTTGATCTGACTTTTGATGATTGCTTACGCTGCGTTAATTACCTGAAATCCGCGTTCCACTCATACTGCCAGACGGCGTTTGTTTGCTCGCCGATGAAAGGTTTTCCGATGCTGTTTTCTCGATTTGTCCTTTTGGCCTCTGCCGGCTTCTTGACGCTTCTCATCAGTCAGCAAGCCGATGCGAGCCTGATGGTGACGGTAGGCAATATCAATAACGCCGACGCTGACACCGGTTATGGTGCGGTCGATTAAGAATACCGGATCAGTGCCACCGAGGACACCAACAGCGAGTACGCAACGTTTCTGAATGCTGTGGCCGCCACCGATACCTACAGCCTTTACAACTCAGATATGTCGTGGGTTAGGGGTGGCATCAGCCGAACCGGACCGTCCGGTAAGTGTGGGGTGTGGCGCGAGTG